>NZ_JACJOZ010000073.1:0-41436 GCF_014695795.1 Phormidium sp. FACHB-592 | reverse complement strand
GCAGTGGGCAAAAAACCCAGAGGTGGAGGAGTGGTCAAAAACGGCGATCCCACCGATCCTCGAGACGCTCATGGCGGAACAACGTGCACGCTGGCACCCCTAAGGACTGCTGCCACTGGCTGGCTGCGGTTGGCTCGGTCAGACAGTTCCTTACAACGGCACCCTTGCCTTTGATGGTGGCAGCACCGAACCGTTCGTGGTGGAGCTGACGGTCGATCAAACTTTGATTAGTGCTGGTGATACCTTTCGCCGCGTGATTCTAACCCAAAGGGTCTGGCAACGCTGCGTGTCCAAAAGGACCCTTGACCCTGCAGCGGTAGCAAGCTTGAGTCGGCTGACTACTGCATCAAGCAATAGAGGTTTTGTGCATCACCCTGAAAACGGTTGGTTAGCTGCGGGTGGAGCAACTAACCATGAAAGAGTGAGCTTTCGTACCAAGGCTCGAAAGGACTACCTTTTGAGGCCATGGTCCGTCTTGAGCTAAGCGATCGTGAACGGTCTGACGCTCCACTCACTTGGTACATTAGGGAGGAGATACGACTGCAGGAAACTGAAGCTACTCAGTTGCCAGATGGCAGCTTGCCCCGTCGCCGCGTTGCGCCAGAGGAGGTCCGGCGTACGGTCACCACCCAGGTCAGTCACGCCTGCAATTTGCCAATTCGAGTCAGCGACGGTGGTGATGAAGCTACCGCTTTGTAAACCGGTGCTGTTCATCTGCCAGAGGGCATTCTCGCCCGTGGCGCGGTTACGCCACACAAGGTCGGCGATGCCGTCACTATTCAAGTCAGCTGTGCCTGCTACCTGCCAGTTCGTATCCGCTACCGTAGTAATGAAAAAGGCGCTCTTAGTGGCAAACCCGTTCATCTGCCAAATCGCATTCTCGCCCGTCACCTGATTACGCCAGAGGAGGTCCGTCTTCCCATCGTTGTTCAGGTCAGCGGTACTGACGATCTGCCAGTTCACATCAGCAACAGTGGTAATAAGTGCAGCCGTTTGAATGCTAAAGCCGTTTATCTGCCAGATGGCATTCTCCCCGGTGACGCGGTGGCGCCACACAAGGTCAGCAGTCCCGTCACCATTGAAGTCGCCCGTATCAATGATGCGCCAGTTCACATCAGCGACTGCAGTGATGAAGTAGCCCGTTTGATAGCCTGTGCTGTTCATCTGCCAGATGGCATTCTCACCTGTGGCACGGTTGCGCCAGAGGATGTCGGCATAGCCATCGCGATTGAAATCAGCCGTGCTGCTAATGATCTGCCAGTTGAGATCAGCAACAGTCGGCAGGTAGTAGCTGCTCTGTAAGGTCGAGCCGTTCAATTGCCAAACCACGTTCTGTCCGCTCACACTGTCGCGCCACAGCAGTTGGGCATAGTCATCGTTAACGATCGTGCCTGTCCCTGTATCGGTCTCGGGAGCAATCGTCGCATTTGTCGCATTGAGCAGCTTCACCAGAAAGGTTTCATCTTGCTCGATATTGGTGTCGCCCTTTACATTCACAGTAATAGTCTTGCTCGTCTCACCCGGATTGAAGGTGAGCACACCTGATATTGCAGTGTAATCGCTATCGGCAACAGTCCCTGTACCATCCTCTGTCATGTAATTGACGGAGACAGTTTGTGCACTAGTGTTTGAAAGGTTCACTGTGAAAGTGTAGGCAGTGGTGTCACTATTGCGTTCCTTGAAGGAAGCAGCTTCAACGCTAACTACTGGCGCAGGTACCTGGGACAACTGCAAGAGGAAGATGTTTGTCGCTCCGTGCCTCGTCAGGTTATCAGTATCTGTGTCTGAGTCGAAATCAATAGCGCCGTAAGACAAGCCCGCAACGTAGATCCTGCCGCTGCTATCAACGTTAATGCTGCTGGCAAGGTTCTCGCCACCGCCGCCCAGGCTTTTTGCCCAGACGAAATTGCCGTTGCTATCTAGCTTGCTCACAAAAATGTTGATGAAACCCGTACTGGTGAGGTTGAAGGTACCCGTGCCAGGGTCGAAGTCTACCGTGTCTTGGAAGCCTCCCGTAGTGTAGCCATTGAAGCCTCCCGTAGTGTAGACATTGCCACTACCATCGACACTGATGCTGCTGGCATAGTCGCTGCTACTACCCCCCATGCGTCTAGCCCAGACGAAATTGCCGTTGCTATCTAGCTTGCTCACAAAAATGTCGTTGTCACCGGCACTGGTGAGGTCAAAGGTGCCCATGCTAGGGTCGAAGTCTAGCGAGCCTTGAAAGCCCCCCGTGGTGTAGACATTGCCACTACCATCGACACTAATGCTGCTAGTAGGGTCCTCGCCACCGCCGCCCAGGCTTTTTGCCCAGACGAAATTGCCGTTGCTATCTAGCTTGCTCACAAAAATGTCGTTGTCACCGACACTGGCGAGGCGGAAGGAGCTCGTGCCAGGGTCAAAGTCTACCGTGCCTTGGAAGCCCCCCGTGGTGTAGACATTGCCACTACCATCGACACTAATGCTGCTGGCATAGTCGCTGCTACTACCCCCCATGCGCCTAGCCCAGACGAAATTGCCGTTGCTATCTAGCTTGCTCACAAAAATGTCGTTGTCACCGACACTGGCGAGGCGGAAGGAGCTCGTGCCAGGATCGAAATCGGCAGTATCGTGAAAATAACCCGTCGTATAGACATTACCGTTGTCATCGATGCTGAGACCCTTAGCAAGGTCACGAAAATTGCCACCCATGTGTCTGACCCAGACAAGATTGTTACTCGCATCCAGCTTGCTCACAAAAATGTCGGTGCTACCTGTCGTACTAGTGAGAAAAGTAGTGCCTATGCTCGGATCGAAGTCAACAGTGCCACTAAAAGAGCCAACTGTATAAACGTTGCCAAACCCATCCACAACCGTTTTAATAGTTGAGTTTGGCAAACTGAAAAAAGTACTGTTAGTAAATTGCTGAATTGAAATAAAGTTTCCTGCTGCACTGAGCTTAGCGAAGAACAAATTGCTTGCTTCGCCTGCTGCTACATTAACGGTGCCCATAGCCGGATCGAGGTTGGCGATGCCAGTGAAGTAGCCCGTAACATAAACATTGCCGTTGCTGGTGATACTGATACTATTAGCGCTGTCGTTATTAACGCCGCCCAGTTGTTTTGCCCAGACAAAGTTGCCAGCAGTATCCAGCTTGCTGACAAAAATGTCGCTACTAGGTGCGCTGATGAGGTTAAAGGTGCCCGTACCAGGGGCGAAGTCTACTGTGTTTACAAAGCTGCCAGTAGTATAGACATTACCTGCACTGTCGACACTGATGCTGCTGGCAGAAGCGTAAGTGCCAATGCTTTTTGCCCAAACATAGTTACCGTTGGTGTCTAGCTTGCTGACAAACATGTCGTTGCTATTAAAGAATGAACTATTCAGTTCTCTAGTTCCTGGGTTTGGATCAAAGTCAACAATGCCGGTGAAAAACCCCGTAGTGTAGACGTTGCCACTGCTATCGACGCTGATGCCGCTAGCACTATCACCAGCACGACTGCCTATGCGCTTTGCCCAGGCAAAGTTGCCACCAGCATCTAGCTTGCTGATAAAGATGTCGATGACGGAACCCTCGCTGGTGAGGTTGAAGGTGCCTGCACCTGGGTTAAAATCACTTGTACCAGCGAAGTGGCCAGTGGTGTAAACGTTGCCGCTACTGTCGACGCTGATGCCGTTAACTTGGTCAATATTACTGCCGCCGCCCAGTTGTTTTGCCCAGACAAAGTTGCCAGCAGTATCCAGCTTGCTGACAAAAATGGCACCGTAAGCCGTACTAGTGAGGTCGAAGGTGCCTGTGCCTGGGTCAAAATCGACTGTGCCAGTGAAGGAGCCGGTGGTATAGACATTGCCACTACTATCGACGCTGATGCCGTTCTGACTACTAGTGACGCTGCTGCGATTACCACTACTAGTGACGCCGAAGCCCTTCGCCCAGACAAAGTTACCGTTAGCATCCAACTTGCTTACAAAAACCTCTGCAGCCCCCGTACTGGTAAGGGTAAAGGAGCCAGCTCCGGGGTCAAAATCGACTGTGCCAGTGAAGCGGCCAGTGGTGTAGATATTGCCACTACTATCGACGCTGATGCCGCTCGCACCATCATAGGAACTAGTACCGCCCAAGCCCTTCGCCCAGACAAAGTTACCGTTAGCATCCAACTTGCTCACGAAGATCTCAAGACTATCGACACTGGTGAGAGTAAAGGAGCCGGCTCCAGGGTCAAAATCGACTGTGCCAGAGAAGGAGCCAGTGATGTAGGTATTGCCACTACTGTCAGCAAAAGCTGCAGATTGGGAGTTGAGTGTCCCCCCTGTATAGTGCTGGGCATTAGCAAAGACCGCATCATCCAACACCCCGCCGTAACTCTGCATCGTTATGGGCAAGAACGCCAGCGGCGCATCGATGTTGCCTATATTCACCTCTAATGTCCAGTTGCCACCCAAGGCAGCGTTGCCTGTCCGGTCATCTGATGCAGCGATGTCAGCTCCGGTGAGTTGGGCAAACTGTTGGACGAAGGACTGACCAATCGTGCCCTGAGCAACATCACAGCCATACAGCAAGATATCGGCATCGTCGGTGAGTGCGTGACCCCATGACTGCAATTCACTGCTGTAGTTGTGGAGGTTATCCAGGTTCAGCCAGTCTGTACCCAACGCCAAGCCGCCAGCTTTGCCGTGAGAGACAATGTGCAGGCTCGAAATGCCAGTGCGTCCCAACAGTGTTTGGGTAATCTGGTCGATCGCAGCGTGCGCAGTGTCAAGCCAATGCACTTCGGTTCCAAGCTGTACACCTGCAAGCAAACTTTGATAGTCGCTGATACTAGAGTCGATGAAGACAAGGTTAGGGGCAGCACTAGAGCGTTGGGACAGCGGTAAGAACGAGTCTGAGCGCGCTATGAGGTTGGTAGGCTCAGTTGGATTGAGTGCTGCAGTCGTAAGCGTGGTGGACAGTAGCTGGCGATTGGCGGTAGACGAAAAGGCTGCTTCCATGACGAGGGTTGAGGGGTAGATGATGTTGATGATTGCGGTAATGGAAGGGCAACCAAGGCACGCAGTGCTAACGGCGTGGCTCACGCAGCCAAGCAGCAGCGCCGAAACTTCAAGCGCCGGTTCAGCCAAGGGTTCCCCAGTGGCCTCGCCAAGTGCCGCCTTCAAGCAAGCTTCTCAACATATTCATGCCTGATTCATAAACAAGACTGTGTGACAGCAACTGCTTCACAGCGTGTTGCTCTTGCCCCGCAACCTCAAAGCCCCTTTTTGGGGTTAGACTAAGCCGCCTCGGTAACGAGGTGGCTTGTCTCCAGAACCGTGCTTGAGACTTTAGCCTCACACGCTCCTCAGTAATCCAGTGCTTGTTATGCATACCTACTGAAGTAGGCTAGGGTTGAGCAGTCGCTCTCTCCAGCCCGGTCTTAGTCACATGGCAGTGCCAATGAAGGGGTCTGGGGAGTAACGGAACAGTGCACCGACTTAAGGACGTTTAGTGATCGATAGATAACGAGATCTGTGGACAAAGCGTACTTAAACCTGTTGCCATTCAAGCAGCTTTCACAACAGGTTTAAGCAACATGAAAACAGTCGCTATGCGTTGCTTACACGTTCATTGCAGAAACAACCGTTTGTGCAAGCTTGGTTGGAAAAAAGAGCACTGTTTCAGCAGCTTCGGCATGGCAAAGTGATGGGAGCGATGGAGCGTAGCATCAGCGTCAAAGGCAGTCGTACAGCCTTAAGTCGGTCACTGTTCCGTTACTCCCCAGACTTCAAAAACGTGCCTGTGTACAGTGCCCGTCTTAAGTTAAGCGAGCGTGAACGGTTTCACGCTCCACTCACTGGCGACATCAGGGAGTAGATACCCTTGCAGAAAGCTGAAGCCACTCAGTTGCCAGATGGCAGCTTGCCCCGTCGCCGCGTTGCGCCAGAGGAGGTCAGGCGTACGGTCACCACCCAGGTCAGCCACGCCTGTAATCTGCCAATTCGCGTCAGCGACGGCTGTGATGAGGCTACCGCTTTGTAACCCCGTGCTGTTCATCTGCCACAGTGCATTCTCACCTGTGACCCGATTTCGCCACACGAGGTCGGCAATCCCGTCACTGTTCAAGTCAGCGGTACCCGCTACCTGCCAGTTGGTATCCGCTACCGTGGTAATGAGAAAGGCGCTCTTGGTCGTGACGCCGTTCATCTGCCAGATGGCGTTCTCACCTGTCACACGGTGGCGCCAGAGGAGGTCCGTCTTCCCATCGTTGTCCAAGTCAGCGGTACTGACGATCTGCCAGTTCACATCAGCAACGGTGGTAATCAGTGCTGCCGTTTGGATGCTAAAGCCGTTCAGCTGCCAAATGGCATTCTCCCCAGTGACCTGGTGTCGCCACACAAGGTCAGCGGTGCCATCACCATTAAAGTCGCCGGTGTCAAGGAGACGCCAGTGCAAATCCGCCACTGGTGTCAGGAAGTAGCCCGTTTGGTAGCCCGTGCTATTCAGCTGCCAGATGGCATTCTCGCCCGTAGACTGGTTGCGCCAAAGAATGTCAGCGTTACCATCACGATCAAAGTCGGCGGTGCTGATGATCTGCCAATTCGCATCGGCAACGGTGGGCAGGTAGTAGCTACTCTGTAAGGTCGAGCCGTTTAACTGCCACACCGCATTCTCTCCACTCGCACTATTGCGCCACAGCAGTTGGGCATAGTCATCGTTAGTGATCGTGCCTGTACCAGTGCTGGCATTCGGGGCGAGTTTCCCATTCGTTGGATTGAGCAGCTTCACCAGAAAGGTTTCATCTTGCTCGATATTGGTGTCGCTCTTTACGTTTACGGTGATGGTTTTGCTCGTCTCACCGGGATTGAAGGTGAGCACACCTGATATTGCTGTGTAATCGTTGTCTGCAACAGTTGCCGTACCATCCTCTGTGGTGTAGTTGACGGAGACAGCTTGTGCGCTGGTGTTCGAGAGGCTGACTGTAAAGATATAGGCAGTAGTGCCGCTAGTGCCTTCGTTGAGGGTGGCAATGCTGGTGCCGAGGCTAACTGTTGGCGCAGGCACCTGAGACAGCTTGGAGAGGAAAATATTAGTCGTACCGCCCGCTACCAGATTGAAGATGCCCATACTGGGGTCGAAGTCAGCTGTACCATTGAGATAGCCTGTGGTGTAGACGTTGCCACTGCCATCCACGCTGATACTGTTGGCTCGTTCGGGAAGATTGCCGCCCATGCTCTTCGCCCAAACAAAGTTGCCGTTGGTATCCAACTTGTTCACAAAGATGTCAGTGCCACCTGCGCTGGTGAGGTTCGTAATACCCGTACTGGGGTCGAAGTCAGCCGTGGTAGAGAAGGAGCCTGTGGTGTAGACATTGCCACTACTATCCATGCTGATACTGGTGGCTTGGTCGTCACCAGTGCCGCCCATGCTCTTCGCCCAAACAAAGCTGCCGCTCGCATCCAACTTACTCACAAAAATGTCAGAGCCACCTGCACTGATAAGGTTTGTGGTGCTTGTACCCAGGGCAAAATTCACGGTGCCGTTAAAGTAGCCCGTAATGAAGACATTGCCACTACTATCCACGCTGATGCCGCTGGCAAAATCGGCACTGCTGCCGCCGATGCTCTTGGCCCAGACGAAGCTGCCGTTGGTATCCAGTTTGCTCACAAAAATATCTCGACTATTGCTCACACTGGTGAGGCTCATGATACCTGTGCCCGGGTCGAAGTCGGCAGTACCGCCAAAGGTGCCTGTGGTATGAACATTGCCGCTACCATCCACGCTGATGACTAGGGCTCGGTCATAATCACTACCGCCCATACTCTTCGCCCAGACAAAGTTGCCGCTCGCATCCAACTTACTCACAAAAATGTCATTGCTACCTGCACTAGTAAGGTTCGCGGTACCTGCACCTGGGTCAAAGTCTACTGTGCCAATGAAGGTGCCAGTGGTATAAACATTGCCACCACCATCAACACTGATACCGTTACCACTACCATCCATGCTCTTGGCCCAGACAAAATTGCCGTTCCCATCCAGCTTGCTGACGAAGACGGCATAGGAGTAGGAACCCGAAGTGGTAAGGTTCGTGGTACCTGTGCCTGGGTCAAAGTCGGCTATGCCAGCGAAGGAGCCGATGACGTAGACATTGCCACTACCATCAACACTGATACCGTTAGCAGCCTCACTAGCAGTGCCGCCCATACTCTTGGCCCAGATAAGGTTGCCACGTGCATCCGATTTGCTCACGAAAATGTCAGTCCTACCTCCACTAACGTCAATGCTACCGGCACTAGTAAGAGTAAACACCCCAACTCCTGGGTCAAAGTCAACGGTGCCATTGAAAGCACCGACGGTGTAGACGTTTCCTGCACCGTCGGTAGCAGTCTTGGAACTTGAGCTGAGTGTCCCGTCGGTGAACTGCTGCGCCCGGACAAAATTGCCTGCGGCATCAAGCTTAGAGAGAAAAATGTTAGGTGCATCTGTGCCGCCTGTTACCAGCTTGAAGATACCCGTACCCGGGTCGAAATCTGCCGCGTCGAAAAAGAAGCCTGTGGTGTGGACATTGCCGCTGCCGTCTACGCTGATGCCAGTGGCTCGTTCAGGATCCTTGCCGCCCATGCTCTTCGCCCAGACGTAATTGCCGTTGATGTCCAGCTTGCTCACAAAAATATCATCGAAATCATCACTTTCGAGGTACGTGGTGCCCGTGCCCGGATCAAAGTCAACGGTGCCGCTGAAGAAGCCTGCGGTGTAGACATTGCCGCTGCTATCCACGCTGATGCCAGTGGCTCGGTCGATACCGCCGTTACCTGTACGCTTTGCCCACGCAAAGTTACCGTTGGTGTCCAGCTTGCTGATAAAAATGTCACTACCAGGGCCCACAACGGCGAGGTTAGTGGTGCCTGTGCCCGGATTAAAGTCGACGGTGCCGCTGAAGAAGCCTGTGGTATGGACATTGCCGCTGCCGTCTACGCTGATGCCAGTGGCTTGGTCGTCACCAGTGCCACCGATGCGTTTCGCCCAAACCAAGCTACCGTCTGCATTCAGCTTGCTGATAAAGATATCATCGCCGCCTGCCCCAATGAGGTTTGTCGTACCTGTGCCCGGATCGAAGTCTACCGTGCCTCTGAAAACACCTGTGGTATAGACATTGCCACTGCTATCCACGCTGATGCCAGTGGTTTGGTCGTCACCAGTGCCACCGATGCGTTTCGCCCAAGCCAAGTTGCCACCTGTATCTAACTTGCTGATAAAAATATCACGCCCCCCCGTACTGGTGAGGCTTGTAGTGCCTGTGCCTGGGTCGAAGTCAGTAGTGCTCAGGAAGGAACCCGTGATGTAGACGTTGCCACTACTATCGATACTGATGCCGTTGCTAGTACCACCGATCCCCTTCGCCCAAACAAAACTGCCGCTCGCATCCAGCTTGCTTACAAAAGTACTATCACCGACTGTGCCAATGAGATTCGTAGTGCCTGTGCCCGGGTCAAAGTCAGCGGTGCCAATGAACGAGCCTGTGATGTAGACATTGCCACTACTATCCACGCTGACACCGTTGGCTCGGTCGTCACCACTGCCGCCCATACTTTTTGCCCAGACAAAGTTGCCACTCACATCCAGCTTGCTGACGAAAATGTCATAGTGACCTGCACTGGTAAGCGTAAACACCCCAGCTCCTAGATCAAAGTCAACGGTGCCATTAAAAGCGCCAACGGTGTAAACGTTCCCCGCACCATCTGCAAAGGTTTTAGAGGTGGAGTTAAGTGAACCTCCGGTATACTGCTGGGCACTGGCAAAGATGGCATCATCCAACACGCTACTGTAGCCCTGCATGGTCGTAGCCAGAAATGCTTGTGACGCTTCGATGCTGCCTGTATTCACCTCTAATATCCAATCGCCACCTAGAGCTACATTGCCTGTTAAATCATTGGACGCAGCAATATCAGCACCGGTAAGTTGAGCCAATTGTTGAACGAAGGACTGACCGATCACACCCTGCCCCACCTCACAGCCATACAGCAAAATATCGGCATCAGCGGTGAGCGCGTTGCCCCACGACTGCAACTCACCGCTATAGCTACGGAGGTTATCCAGGTTCAGCCAGTCTGTACCTAACGCCAAGCCGCCCGCTTGGCCGTGAGAGACAATATGCAGACTCGAAAGGCCAGTGCGTCCCAACAGGATTTGGGTAATCTGGTCGATCGCATCTTGCGCTGAGTTGAGCAAATACACTTCTACTCCAGGTTGGACACCTGCTAGCAAGCTTTGGTATTCGCTGATGCCAGAGTCGATGAAGACAAGGTTGGCAGGAAGACTAGAGCGTTGAGAAGGCTGTAAGAACGAGTCCGATTGCGATGTTAGGCTGATGGCATCACTTGGCTTGAGGGCTAAAGATGACAGAGTAGTGGGCAGGAGATGGCGATTGGCAAGGGATGAAAAGGCTGCTTCCATGACAAGGATGAGGAGGTAGATGGTTGTAGTGTCCGGTATGATTGGATAGCAACCAGGGGGTGCGGTGCCAAAAGCGAAGTGTCCACAGCAAAGCAGTAGCGCCGAAACTGAAAGCACGGGCTTTAAGACAAGGGTTCCCCAGTCGCGATCGCCAAGTGTCTCCTTCAAGCAAGCTTCTCAACACATTCATGCCTGATTCACAAACAAGACTGTGTTCTGACAACTGTTCCACTTCGTGCTGCTCTTACCCAGTGGAACAAAGAGCTCTTTTGGATACGGCATTCCCGTAGCAAGCGGACCAAAAATAACGCTAAGGTCTTTGCGGACGGCATGACCACCATGAACGCCTCGCTAAGTGGGGTTGGCTAGTTGCACCCCGGAGCAACGGGGCAACGAGAGAGTAAGGGTTGTAGCCTCTAAAAACAGGCAAAAAGACTGCTGTACTACCGCTTTTTGCGTCAAAACAGTCCAGCTTTAGTCCAAAGCCACTAGTACACCCCGCAAAACCGCTTGCGGTGTGATCACTGATGGCACTGCTTTGACTCGGCGATCGCGGTCAACGCTCCGTCAGTCAGTATGACCTACGATCCAGCATGATGAGAGTGTAGGTTCTTGGCAGTAAAGCAGCAGCATGGCGAAACAGAAGACGAGCGAACCCCTGACAGGCGCAGCGTTATTACAGAAGGTCAAGACGCTAGCGACCCTGAGCAAGACCCAGAAAGCGAAAGCCTGCGGTTATTACACCGTCACGAAGGGTGGTGGGGAGCGCGTCAACCTGCTGCAGTTTCTGAAAGCCCTCCTGGAAGCGGAAGGCATTGCACTGGATGAACCAGCCGCTGAGCGTGGTCGAGATGGACGTCGTGCCCATTACCGAATTGCGGTGCAAGCGAATGGTCAATTGTTGATCGGCACCGCGTATACCGAGCAAATGGCGCTTCAGCCGGGTGATGCGTTTGAGTTAGTGCTGGGACGCAAACACATACAGCTTAAACAACTGGACCCGGTCGATTGAAGCACGACAGGGTCGCTGCACCGCGACGCAGCCGTCCCAGCAGCTCTGATCCACTGGCAATTTAGCACCGTAGTTGTGCAAAGCTAAGCAAGGGCAAACAAACTTCTCGTGTACGGCGCGGCGGTTCCTGGTACAACGATTCACAGCCTTATCGTTCTGCTTATAGCCTTAGGTACAATCTCGGCAGCACGATCAACCTCTTCGGTTTTCGGGCTATCGGCGTCATGCCGTAGCTTGCTTCCCGAAGGGTGGGCTTAATTGCTCTTTGCTCTTTTGCCCTCTATCTTTTATCTTTTCAGGCTTTGCTTAACCCGGATGGGTTCACCCCTCTTAGTTCACATCCTCAAAAGCGCTCGATGCAATACCAACTTTTGACCCAAAGTTGGTGCTATGGAGAGGCTCTTTGAGACTGCAAGGTCATTCGGGGTTTATGTCGGCTCAAACCCTCAATGACCTTGTAGCGCAGCAAAGCCTAAAACCTGCTGTTGTGACCCACGCACCTGTGATCAAGCATGATGGGATAGCAAGTCAGCGATATTGAAGTAGAGGCATGGCGAAAAAGAAGAAGATCGAACCGCTGACGGGGGAAGCGTTGCTGCAGAAGGTAAAGACGTTAGCAACCCTAAGCAAGACTCAGAAAGCGAAAGCCTGCGGTTATTACGCCGTCACGAAGGGTGGTGTGGAGCGCGTCAACCTGGTGCAGTTTTTGCAGGCTCTCATTGAAGCTGAAGGCATTGCACTGGACAAACCAGTCGCTGAGCGTGGTCGGGATAGACGCAGTGCGCGTTACCGCATTAGTGTGCAAGCTAATGGCAATTTGTTGCTCGGGGTCGCCTACACCAAGCAGATGGCGCTTCAGCCTGGTGATGAGTTTGAGTTAGTGCTGGGACGGAAACATATTCAACTCAAACAACTCGACCCTGTGGAGTGAGTTGGCAATTTTCTCAAGCATCTCGCTAAGGGGTGTCTAACGGGACTCGAACCCGCTAGTGACCAGCTTCACAGGCTGGCGTCTCGACCACTTCGACTTTAGACACCATAAGTGGATTCGGTGAGAGTTGAACCCACAGCCTCCTGTGTGCAAGACAGGCGCTCTGCCAGTTAGAGCTACGAACCCATCAGCAGGCGTGGTAGGAATTGAACCTACATGAGTCGATTTAGAAGATCGATGCCCGATCCATTAGGCGACACGCCCATGATTGGTAGCCCCGGCAGGATTTGAACCTGCGACTTCCTCTTTGTAAGAGCGGCACTCTCCCCACTGAGTTACAGGGCTAGAAGCGCGATCGTGATGCCGATCGCGCATTGAGGTAGCGGACAGCAGGCTGCTTGTCGCCGCTGCAGTTAGCCTTTGACACAGACAACCTGCTTGAGCGTGGCGACGACTTCGACTAGATCAGCCTGGTTTGCCATCACCTGTTCAATCGGCTTGTACGCTCCAGGAATTTCGTCAATCAACTCGGCATCCTTCCGACATTCCACGCCTTCAGTCTGGGTAAGGAAGTCGTCCAGGGTGTAAGTCTTTTTCGCTGCCGTGCGAGACAGTATCCGTCCTGCCCCGTGGGAACAGGAACAAAAAGACTCGGCATTGCCCTTCCCTTTGACGATGAATGACTTGGCACCCATTGACCCAGGAATGATGCCGTAATCGGTTTCACGGGCACGTACGGCACCTTTACGAGTGACATACACGGACTCATCGTAGTGAGTTTCTTTTTCGGCGTAGTTGTGGTGGCAATTGACTTCGAGCAACGGTCGGAACCGTGCCCCACCTGCCAGATGCCGTTCCACAATTGCCTTCACCCGTGCCATCATCACGTCCCTGTTGCGTTTGGCATAGTCCTGTGCCCATTGCAGATCGTGCCAGTACGCAGCAAATTCTGGGGTGCCTTGCACAAAGTGAGCTAAGTCAGGATCGGGTAGCTTGGTGCCTGCCAACCGTGCCAACCCCTTTGCCGTGTCAATGTGACGTTGAGCCAGTTTGTTGCCGATTTGACGGGAACCACTGTGCAACATGATCCACACAGCATCGTCAGTGTCTACACAGATTTCGATGAAGTGGTTGCCACCACCCAACGATCCAAGCTGCGTCCGTGCCACCCCTTCAAGATCCTGCACCTTGTCATGCAAGTCCTTGAACGTGCCCCAGCCCTGCCAATTGGTTGCCGCTTTGTCAGTGGTTTTGTTGCAGTCGAAACCAACGGGCACCGATGCTTCAATGTCCAGCCGCATTTGTTTCAACTTGCCTTCAAGCTGAGTGGCAGTGTAAGGCGTTTTAATGGCAGCCATCCCACAACCAATGTCTACACCCACAGCAGCGGGTAGGATCGCGTCTTTGGTTGCCACCACAGAACCAACTAGGGCACCTTTACCCAGGTGGACATCAGGCATCAAGGCAACGTGCTTAAACATGAAAGGCAGATTGCCCACGTTTTTCGCCATTGCGGTTTCGTCGTAGCGTAAGTCGTGCCCTGCCCAGGAAAGCACAGGCACACCCGTTTGTACGGGTAAAGTTTGATAAGGCATGGAATCGTGTCCTTATTTGAATTGTGTACAGAGCGATCGATGGGACTCGAACCCATGCGCTGAGACTGGCAGACTCAGATGCTAACCGTTACATCACGATCGCGTAGTTGGAGTGATCAACGAGTCTCGTCGATCACTGCCCGCAGGATACTCGTGTCTTCTGGGTGGAAGCCAGAGGTGCTTGCCGCTGCACCACGATCGCATTGTGGGGCTGGTGACAGGAGTTGAACCTGCAACCCATCGCTTACAAGGCGATTGCTCTGCCGTTGAGCCACACCAGCATGATTGGTAGCGGGGGTGAGAGTTGCACTCACCGTCTGCAGCTTATGAGACTGCCGAGCCGCTCTTGCTCTATCCCCGCTATACCCCTGGCGAGACTCGAACTCGCAAAGATTCCAGTTTTAAGCCGGACACGTCTGCCAATTGCGTCACAGGGGTAGGATTTGGTGGACTGGGTCGGCTTTGAACCGACGCGCTTCCGCTTAAGAGGTGGCTGCTCTGCCAACTGAGCTAACAGCCCAAAGCTTTGGTGGGTTGCCCAGGGGTTGAACCTGGATGAGTCCGCTTAAAAGGCGGCTGCATAACCGTTCTGCCAACAACCCAAATGGTCTGAGTGGTAGAGTTTGAACCTACGACCGCCAGTTCCCTGACCTGGCGTGCTCCCATTGCACCACACCTAGATATTTGGTACACCGAGCAGGAGTCGAACCTGCTAATCACACGCTTATCGGGCGTGCGCGTCCACCACTTTCGCCTCCGGTGCTTGGTACCCTCGGTGGGAGTTGAACCCACAAAACCTGGTTTCTAAGACCAGTACGTCTGCCGTTCCGTCACAAGGGCAAATGGTCGGGATGGTAGGCTTTGAACCCACGACTCCTTGGTCCCAAACCAAGGCTTCTAGACCGCTGAATTACATCCCGATAGTTGGTACTCCTGGCAGGATTTGAACCCGCAACGCATCGCTTCTAAGGCGATCGCCTCTTCCATTGGGCTACAGGAGCATGAAACAGGAGGCTAGAGATCGTGACCCAGTGACATCTCAGACCCCCCGACTGCCCTGCCAGGGTTTGAACCTGGAATCTACGCTTTCAAAGAGCGGGATGTTGCCAGTTACACCACAGGGCATTGGATGCAGGAGTTGGGGTTGAACCAACCTCTCTCTGATTCAGAGTCAGAGCGACTTGCCAATCGTCCATCCTGCAATCAATGGCTGCCCCGGCAGGGATTGAACCTGCGACCGTTCGCTTAACAGGCGACCGCTACTGCCACTGAGCTACGGGGCAATGAGTGGGAAGTGATGGGATTGAACCATCTTCTCGCCGTCTTCAGCGGCACGTGAGCACCAGCTTCACCAACTTCCCACGCAGGCGGAAGATAGAGGAATCGAACCCCTAGCCCAAGAACTACCCTAGTTTTCAAGACTAGTTGCCGACCATTTAGCGGTATCCTCCACAAGTGGCGAGAACGGAGAGACTTGAACTCTCACTCTTCGGTTTCGTAGACCGATGTGTTGATCCAGTGACACCACGTTCTCAAAGGCGGAGAGCAGTGGAGTCGAACCACAAGCGTGAAACTCCATCTGTTTAGCAAACAGCGCCGATCGCCTGATCGATTTACTCTCCATGCTTGGTCGGTCAGGCAGGAGTCGCACCTGCAACGCAAGAAGCGGCTGTTTTACAGACAGTTGCCCACGCTGATAGGCGAGCCGACCGCGATCGCATTTGGCAGTGCCGACGGGAGTTGAACCCGCAAACACAAGATTGAAAGTCCTGTGGCTTTACCAATTTGCCTACGGCACCAAGACTGGAAGTTTCTACGACCTGCCAGTGGAAGCAACGCCTGGAACAGGCAGATCGTAGAACGCACAGACAAAGATTTGCACCTTGAACAACGGTTTTGGAGACCGTGATGTTGCCGTTACACCATCTGTGCTTGGTCGCAGCGATGGGACTTGAACCCACAATGACCAAGTTATGAGCTTGGGGCTTTGCCATTAAGCTACGCTGCAATGGCTTGGACTCCAGGGAGAGAATCGAACTCTCGCTAGTTGGTTTTGCAGACCAACGCCTTTCCACTTGGCGACCTGGAGGTTTGGTCGAGACGAGGGGAATTGAACCCCAGTCCTGCAACCGTCCGCTTGTTGGTTTCGGAGCAGGCGATGCCAATCGCGTCCCCACGAGCGAGGATGACAGGATTTGAACCTGTGACTTCCTATTTCGAAGACAGGCGCTCTATCCCACTGAGCTACATCCTCATGGAAGCATCGACGGGAATTGCACCCGCTTCTCCGTGCTTGAGAGGCACAGCGACTTTTCTAGTCGTCCACGATGCTACAAGGCGGGGATGATGGGATTTGAACCCACGGTCTTTCGCTCGACAGGCGACTGCTTTGAGCCGGACTAAGCTACACCCCCAAGGTGGCGATTCAATTGTCAAGGTGCAGGGTGCTGCTGTCAGCGAGTCTTAGCGGCAGCAATGCCGTTCCAGAGCAGACGTATGTTTAAGGGTCGGTGTGCTTATGGATGGTTCGTTAAAGATGGCTTGCCCTGATGGGCTGTCCGTCCGGAAGAACTGATGGATCGCTCATCTCGAAGGGGACAGAGTGACCCGCAAAATGAGTTTCGCTAGACCCTGAAGGTTTTAAGAACGACTTTATGCTTGAAAGGGAGCGAGTAGTCATTGGTTGAGCTCCTGTATGTCTTATCTCATACTACATTTATACTACAAAATACTACAGAACGTCAAGAGCGTACTACAAGTTTTTTGGGAACGGGAGAGGGCAACAGGAAGCAAGACCTGGATTGCCCTCTTAGCTGGGAGCGGTGCTGGCTACTGAAGCATGAGTGGGTCTGCTGGCTCATGCTTCAGTACTGGTGACTCAGCACTACCTTGCTCTTTCCAGAACTGTTCAGCAAAGGCGATCGCTGGGTGGATCGGTGCTTTAGGCTTGGTTCTGAGTTGCATTGAGGTTTCATGCAAGAGGCGAGCACCCTTCAAGGCGTTGCAGCGTTCGCACGCCGTCACGACGTTGTCCCAGGTATGTGATCCACCCTTAGAACGCGGCAGGACGTGATCCAGCGTGAGTTTCTTGGTGCTGCCGCAGTATTGGCAGGTATGGCTGTCGCGACGGAAGACTTCTCGCCGACTGACAGGTGGTACCTTCCAATGACTGCCAGGCTTGCCACTCGTTAAGCGAATGTGCTCCGAAATCTGTAGTACGACACTGGGCGAACGCACTTCCCATTGCTGGGTGCTGCTGAAGTCCAGTGTTTCTGCCTGCCCCGTGACCAGCAGCACGATCGCCCGTTTCAGGTTGATGCGTGCCAGGGGTAAGTAGTTCTTGGAGAACACCACCTGGTTCTGGAGTATGGGAAGCTTCTGTCTCTGCTCGGTTTGCATCAGTTTTCTCCTCAAAAAACAACCCCCGCCTCTGATCACCAGAAGCGGGGGTTGGGAAGTTGTTATGGGTCTCCCTATGTTGGTGTCAGGCTTGCCCTGCACCTCCCGCTGCTAGTCGGTTGATCTGGATTGAGCCATCCAGCGATCACTGTAGAAAGACCTTCGCTGATGGCTTTACCGCCGCTCAACTGATACGTGCCCTCACACGTAAACAGCACCGCTGCTCTGCCCAAACCGTGAGGCGGTCGGCATGGCATAGCGCTGCGTAAAGTGGGGAGCAGGAAACGGATCATGGCAATTTGTAGTGTTTGTAATTCAAAGCTGGCTGACTACATACTACGCTTGTAGTATGAGATTGTCTACCACTTCATTGAAATGAGGATGTTGGTGATGGCTACACACGAAAGCAGTGTGACTACGGCAAGGCAAGTCACGACGAGTATTAGACTGGAACCTGCACGTGAAGGAACGTTAGCGGAAACTTTCCGATGAACACGGGTATCAAACCCTTACCCGAACTTGCTGGAGTTTAATCATGTCGCTAAAACTAAAGGGCAATTAAACCAGCGATCACCCTTGCTAAATGGCTCACCAAGGGTTGCCAACGATCGTAAATGCTGACCAGTAATAGGGATGCGGAAGATTGCTGTCAAGGATTTTTGGTGGCAACACTTCAGTGCCACCAGACCAGCGTAGTTGTCCATTCTGGAGGGTAACGTTTCCTTTGATCATTGCCACCTGTGCCCGCCGCAATGCTTCCGCTTTAATGGTGGCTGGCTGTTTTAACTGAAAATAAAACTCAGCCATTACGGCTAAGGCGCCCCCATCTTCCACCTGCCAAAGGCTAGCTAAAACGGACTTCACACCTGATTTAAAGGCAATGCCAGCAAACCCCAGTTCCGCATCCTCATCACCAACGGCAGTTTCACAGGCGCTTAAAGCCAGTAAATCCAACGGCGGTTTACCCCAACCCATTTGGGGTAAGTCGGTCAGCGCCAAGGTGCCATCTTGAAGCTGGAGAAAGGATTGGTTAAGTAGTTTGACACGAGAACCCGCATGGGTTGCTAGATGAACAATTTGGAAAGGCTGCTGTTGCGATGTCAACTTGAGATTGGGACGAGTTGCCTGCTCTTGAGTCAGAATTTTGCTCTGCCAGGTACGCTGAATAATATTCAGTTCAACGGGCACTGCGGGTAGAGAAGATGTATTGAACGCTTGTGGCGGCGGAGTGGCAATACCTGCGGCAAGAACTTGGGCGTTCCGAACGGGCGCATAATCTGTATTGGCTGCCGTAAAACTGGGCATCAGCCCCATGCTATAACGCTCAACAATAAATGCTTTGCCATCGTGAAGAGCGGCTAACGGTAAGGTCCGCAACGGTTCATCCAGAATAAACACGAGATTTTGAATGCCTTGTTGCTTTAGATCAGCGTCTAAACGTGCAATGAGCCATTGATTGAACTGTTGAGCCAGAGGCAAATAGCTTTGACTCTGGCGCTTTTCGGACTGCATTTCTTGCCGAAATTGGATGGCGGCATTGGTTACAGTTTGTCGTCGTGCCTGGTCAACCCATTTAACGATCGGCTTGCCGTAACCTGTCACCAGCAGCAGCCCTAAAGGATCATCCTCTCCAAGAACTGGTTTGAACGGCGGCTTGCGTGGCTCACCGCACTCATTTTTTGCTGGCACATTGGAACCAATGATCTGATCTTGCACCGTCGCGGGTTGAAAGAAAGCATAAATTGCCGCTGGTTTGACTCTGGTTTTTAACTCAATGTCGCGTAGCGTTGCTTGAATCTCGGCAAGGCTCTTAATGTTGCAGGTGGCTGGAATTTGCCAATATTCTTCATACTGGCGCGTAAACAGTTCTTCCAGTCCGTAAATCAATAAACTGACATCATCCGTGGTGGCATCCTCCCCTATGAACGGAACGGGTGCATTCTCTGGTAGGCGGGTTTCGGACGTGATGATGCCAATGTTGCCAGAGGAGCCAAACTGCCAGTAAGTTCCAGGAAAAGAGCGGGTGGGCGCAATGACATTATTGAGGGTGGCGATCGCCCCTGCTGTGCCGTTAATGCTGGCATCACCCACGATGAAGGGAGTTGCTAACCCGCCACCACCATGCCGAATGATGATATCGCCCCCACCGATACCACCGATCGCTGAAATGCTATCTACCCCATTAAAGGTATCGGTGGCGCGAAAGAACTGCCCCGTTGTAATTAGCACATCGCCACCGCTGCCGTTGGTGCCGCCCTGAGCGTTAATGGAAGTCACTTGCACATCCCCCGTAGGGTCAAGGGTGACATTGCCACCATCGCCCAAGCTGGCACTGGAATCTAGTCGTCCGGTAGTAATTTGGGTTTGCGCCGTAATAGTAATATTGCCCCCGCGAGTGGTGCCAGTGGATGTGAGGTCGGCGCTGGTGACGGTGCCACGATCGCTGGTCAGCGTAATATTCCCCCCCGATCTGCTACTGGAAGAGGAGTTGAGCACGCCTGCAACCGTCAGATTACCAGGACTTCCGAGCGTAATATTGCCACCGTCGGTCAAAAGGGAAATAGACTGATCGATCGTGATAGCTGACGCAAAGGAGAAAGATAGATTACCACCACCCGTGTTGATCGTCGAACCTGTAGATAATCCAGATAGAGCCGTGAAATTGGTTGCCGCGACAATATCTGCTCCATTAGTAGAAATATTGGCTGGTAAGTTGACTATGCCGGGGGTGCTGATCGTCAGTGCCCCCCCTCCCTGTCCAGTTCTGGAGCCGAGAGTTAAGACATCACCAAAGGTAATAGCGCTGCTAGCAGTCAGATCAACGGCTCCGCCAATCAATTGTCCTTGAGTATTGATGCTTCCTGTGGTGATGCTACTAGAAGGCGCTTGAAGAACGACAGATCCCCCATTCCCAGTTGCAGAGGAAGAGTTTAACGCCCCTCTACTGGTATCTATAGAACCACCTTGACTGTTGATATTGATTGAGCCACCAGCAGTTTGACCGTTTGAAAGAACATTTCCTGTTTGGATACTTCCGTTAGCATTCAGATTGATGGAGCTTCCAGTTCCAGTTGTTGATGAAGCATCTAATACACCCCGGCTGGTATCAATACTCCCACCACTTGTGATGCTAATACTTCCACCACTGAGAAAACTACCTGAAACCACACGGCGACCCGTGATAATGTCACTACCAGAAGCCAAAATGATTGCTCCGCCGCTACCTGCTTCGACAGCAACAGAATTGAGTTCTACTGCGGCGACATCAATAATGCCTTGGGGCGCAGAGAGCTTAATTGTTCCTGGATTGCCAATACCTCTTACAAAACTAGCGATACCACCGTTAGAGGGACTTGAACCGTTTGCAATTACAAGAATTGAGCCTCTGTCACTTACGAGGCTTATATTGCCTCCTGCAACATTTCCTTTCCCATCTGTAAAACTGCTGATTTGACAATCGTTGACACAGTTCAGGCTGATATCCCCTTGTGCAGTGAGAGTAACATCACCACCTTTACCGCCAGCATTGTTAAGTGTAGAAAAAGTGGCGATACTATCTGTTACAGCTATTTTGCCGCCAGCAGTGAGAGTAACATCGCCACCAGAAGTGTTTGCGGACGAGGTTATGGCGCTGAGTGCTCCAGTCACGATATCACCACCAGCTATCAGCTTTACTGGAGCAGCATCGCGTCCAAAGTTGCTGGTATCAATAGCCCCTACCTGAAGGTTTCCTCCAGCTATAAGAGTTACAGGTCCCGATGGTGAACCCCCAGTTAAACTTTTATTGATGTCTCCAGTTGTGAGATCACCTGAAGCTTGCAGGATAACAGAACCGACATCACCCAATATTGTTACTCCTACTGGCACATCCACCCCAGAGATCGGTTTTAGATTGATTTTTCCGATCTGAATTGTCCCTGGTATCGCAAATAAAGGTGTTGTGGCAGTAGTAAAGTTGGTGCTACCAGCTCCCAATTGAGGGACATTTTGAGCATTTACTAACGTAGACAAGCCTGCTCTTAGAATGAGTGAGCGCCCATTCGTTAAAATCGGAATGTCAGGGTCTGAACCAACCAGTGTCGTATCGGGTCCTGTAATTGTAATGTTGCCGCCACTGATACTTCCCGTCGCTTCAACCTTCAGGGAAACCCCTGTATAATCTCCAAACACAACGTTGCCACTGGCGCTAATAATTGGGTCGTAGAGGCTAACAAAGTTTCCTGGTTGTCCTGCTAAGTTGAGGATAGAGAAACTGCCGCCACTTGAAAAGTGAGCATCTCCAGAAATATTGCCATTACTAACCAGATTGAGATTTCCACCACTAACAAAAGGAGTCTCTGGATGATTCAGTGCCAGAATATCGATCGATTGATTTCCCTGCACATATAGATTGCCACCAGCGTGGGCAATGAAAGGGGTAGCAAGACTGTCCCGCACCTTCACTGTACTGCCTGCTAGAAGACTTAAGTTTCCAGTGGTTTCTAGCTGACTTTCAACCAGAGTTAGATGTTGCAGGGCTGAGAGCGTAGCTGTCTGAGCCGTGATAGTTCTAGCAGCTACATCCCCTACTTGTACTTGTAATCCTGCTCCAACCAGCTCTACTTGACCATGACCATTGATTGCCAATCCGGTTGCATTGCTGCTAGCGCCGCCAGTTAATAACTGGGGTAGCGAGAGAATTGGCAAGGTCCAAGTCGTAGGGACAGATGAGGTAGGCGTAATAGGTTGAATTTCAATATTTAACAAGCTGCCTGGTTGACTTAAGCGCACTAAACTAGAGCCAGGAACGGCAGCAACGGTAATCTGACCACCAGGAGCCGCCAGTGAACCCGTTGTCACCACGGTGCCGCCCAATAGTGTGAGCGCTTGCCCTGTGCCAACCGCTAGATTGCCAGCATTTATAATGGCTCCCGGTTGGGGCATCGTAAAGGCGAAACCAGTGGGGTTGCCCACCAGAGCGGCATAGTCGTTAGCGCCGATCGCATTCAACCAATTGCCACCAAAACTAATGCCATTCGCCGTTGTTGCGGTAAAGGATGCAGGCACATTCAGGCTGGCGTTTGCGCCAAACACAATTCCCGCTGGATTCATCAAATACAGATTGGCATTACCACCCGTGACCTGAATCAAGCCATTGATGATCGAGGCATCACCACCCACCACCCGCCCCAAAATATTTCGGATGCCTGGATTAGTCAGAAAATTGGCAATTTGGCTTTGACTTAGACCAAACTGAGTAAAGCTATGAAAAAGATTGGCACCATCGCCAGAGGTGCGCCCACCAGACAGATCGATTTGGTTACCCTGGGGTGTGACGATCGTCCCTGTGCCATCCGCAGCAGGCACAATGGATGGGGCAAGCGTTTGAGCGATCGCCCCCTGGGGATACAACCCCAAAAGACAAAGAGCGGTTACAAAAGCGGCTGGGTTGCCTTTGGGAGCGATCAGTCGCTGCGGCTGTTTCATGGGATGCACTCTGAGGGAGCTATTCTGCCCCCAGATTTTAAGAGCGCCTTCCGCAATCAAACCGTCATCGTTACATTGCTTAATGTTGTAACCGCTTAACGACTGAGCGTACAGCAGGGTGCAAGCGGCTTGTTGCTTACATCCTGTAAACCGATGGTTTGCAAGAGTTTTTGCCAGTCTGCCAGCAATTTGGGATCGCGGGGGCGATCGCGCCGCAACTCTGCCAAGGTCGTTAGCGCCTCATACCAAATTCCATTTCGCGCATAAAGCAACATTTGCTCACGGGGCTGCTTGCGTTGCGCCTGTAGCTGACGTTGCAGTGCTGGCGTTAGCATCATCCGCTCGACGGTGCCCTGAACATACACTGGTTCAGCATTGGCTGACTGCTCACCACAATGAACCTTCAGCGTCCAGCGGTAGGTTTTACCCACTTGCAGCGGTGTGCTGGTGGCTGGTAGCCGAATGCCAATCACCCCAGGTTGTTTACCCTGTGGCAAAATCACATCTTCTGACTGTGGATACAGCGATTGCGCCATTGGATCAGCGGCATCTTGAAGCACGAACTTAACGTTGGCGATCGTGGCAGCAGAATACGGAATGTAAAACCAGAACGTTGGACGTTCAGCGATCGTGTAGATGAACTCATCATCAGGAATTAGTGCTGTTAGCAGCGATTGATCAGCTTTAATCGCTGCACAACCATTTCGCGAAGCTCCACCAAAGCGACGATTCTTCGGTCTACCTAAAGGACGGCGGGGCTTCGGTGGCACATATTGTGCATATTGCTGATCAAAGGCCATTTTTGTCAACGGCTTTGCTTGCAATCCTAAGGGTGAGATGAAATTGATTGTGCCCATCGGGGATAGCACAACTGCACAAGTGCATAGACTCCACAGCTTAGAGCGTCGGATCATAGTAGAGAGCCCTAGAAAGTTCTTGTTTGATGTTGATTGTTGTTAGCCGTGATACGAACCAGGACAACCCCACTACTCAGGATTAAAACAATCATAGGTGGTACCACTGGAACGATTATCCCGTTAGTCAGTAAGAGAATGCTGATGCTAATTAAACAGGCGATCGCTATAGCTTCAACCGTAATCAGTAAAAAACGCGATCTGAAACAGATTGCCAGTGCGCCACCCACAATTCCCCAACCTAAAATCCATCCTCCGTCTAGCCAGGGATTCCAAAACTCTAATAGATGTCTGCCTTCCAGCACGGCATTGATCAATTGGCTGACCATATTTGCTTGTACCCATACTCCCCATGTAGGTTCAGGTTGCCCAGCGATAAACCATACATCCTGAGTTTTATAAGCAGTAACTCCAATCAAAACAATTCGATCCTTAGCCGCTGCCAGATTAGAGTGTTCTTTCAGAGCATCCGAAAGTTTAATTCGTTCTGCAATCTCATTCAACCGATGGTTACGGTAGTTAAACAGAATTTGGTAGCCGCCTTCTAATTCATCACTCTCTCTGTGATAAAAGCCTATATGAGGGTGCAATCGTTTCATCACAGTTGAGCCAATTTTCCAATCTTCCTGAGAATCATCAAGTTTAAGCCCTTCTTTCTGATTCAAATAGCCTAAAGCTAACTGAAGACTAAAGGCATAATTGGTTTGACAAGATATTGGTTCTGGATCCATTGCCAAGAGATGACGACGGACATTGTTATCCGAGTCTCCCGTAAAGTCACTAAAGCCAAAATTTGTAATATCAGGTGGTTC
Source organism: Phormidium sp. FACHB-592 (assembly GCF_014695795.1). NCBI lineage: Bacteria > Bacillati > Cyanobacteriota > Cyanophyceae > Oscillatoriales > Oscillatoriaceae > Phormidium > Phormidium sp. FACHB-592. The sequence continues at coordinate 16,902 of NZ_JACJOZ010000073.1, read as the reverse complement.
TTTTATCCCTGGAGAACTTGACCCATCATCTTTAACTTTACAAACACCATAGAGATTTTTAAACTTCTGAAGCTGTTGCTGAAGTTGAGGATTATTCTTGATGGGATCGGGTAGATAAATATCTAAGCCAATCACTGTCGCCTGAGCCTGCTCTAATTTTCGTAAAAGCTCACCAAGCTGGCGATCTTTCAGTGATCCTTGTCCTGAGCTCTTTTTGTACGCCTCAATATCGTTGTCATCAACTTCAATAATAAGAATGCGAGGATCTTTGTTCTCTGGTGGGCGCAGGTGCATCATCTGGTCAAAGGTTTGGAGTTCCCAGGTCTGCAACAGTCCCGTGTAGCGGATGCCAACAGTGCTGATCGCGCAGACCAGACTAGTCAACAGCGCCACACCAATCTCACGCCGACTGGGGTGATGGAACCTGGAACGAGATCGCGTGGCTTCGGACCATGGTGGAATAAAGACCGGATGATGATTTGGCTGTTGTTGTGGCGGCTCATTCCAGGTCCACTTTCTAGTGTCAACATCTTCAAGCAAACGAGGAGTGAAATTATCTGTAAGATAATCGATTAAATCCTGTGTGCGAAGGGGACGGTGCGCGGGTTTGCGTTCCATCAACCGATTGAGTAACTTGGCAAACGATGAAGAACTCTGGGGTGCTTGATCCTGCCAAACTATATCGTTGTTCTTATTTCTTGAAAGCGTTCCTAAAGACTGTCCCGTTAAGAGAAAAACAAAGGTACGTCCTAGGGAGAAAAAATCTGATTGAGGAAGTGGCGTACCAGCTAAGACCTCTGGAGCGGTATATCCATCGGTAGCCCAACCTGGAATTAATCTCCCTACTGCAATTTTTGTCAAGTAAGTTTTTGTTACTTCTTTAGCAATACCAAAGTCAATTAATGCCAGTTTGCTATCCGGCTTCAACATGATATTTGCAGGCTTGATATCTAAATGAAAAAGATCATCTTGATGAATTTCGTGCAAGATTTTGACCAGTTGCATCAACCAGTCGATCGCCTGTTCTTCGGTAATTGGTTGATGATTGCGCCATTTCATCCATTCATGGAGATTGACACCCTCAACTTTTTCCATGACTAGACAATGGAGCGGTTCTGCCTGTCCAGGGAGTGCTTCTATAAAGTAACCATCCTCCGGGTCAATACCAGGAATACCAGGGTGATCCAGTCGGCTGAGAATCTCGGCTTCTTTCTGAAAATATTTGATGGTTTGCGAAGACGGTCGCGTCAGAACCTTCAACACCTTGCGTTGACCCGCATCCTCAACCTCAAAAGTTTGCCCTTGACCACCAGCACCAAGTTCGCAGATCACTTGATAACGGTTTCGGAGGACCGCTCCTGGCTGAATAGTGGTCATTGCTTTAGCAGTTAAGAGGACGAGGTTGAAACGATGGGTGAGCAGTAGATAGCAACGGATGAAGCGGATAACTGAATCTGTGAATAGTGAGTTAAGACATCTGTTTCATCCGTTTTCTATCCGTTGCCAGTGTTCTATCAGCAAAATAAGATAGCTTTTTATCTCAGGTTGAAAACTATAGCCATAGACTTTTTCATCCCTCTTCTCTCTTCCCTAACTACTGTTGTAAGCAGCAGGAACGAATAAATTTTTTGACGACAGGAATTAATTGATAGGCAACTTGATCCTGCACGATCACTGTTTCAATAAAGTCTTTGTGAAGGAGGCGTTGTAGATCACAGAGCAGGTCTGACTGAGAGCGCTGCTGTTCAAATGCCTGAAACAACCCTGCAAATAAGAGGGGGGATGTTTGGCTAGACAAATATTGCATAATCGCCTTCTCAATGTCTCTTAGACGGTCAAACTGTTGATCCAAAAAATCAGGGAAATCGCCCAGAACGACTGTATTGAGGCGCAGAAAATCAGAAACTTTACCATTAAACTGATCTTGAATCATCAATGAAATCTGCTTTAAGAAAAAGGGATTACCGCGATACTTTTCAATTAAATCTTGCCAGAGTGCTTCATCTAATAAATCATGTTCTCTAAAAATTTCCTTGCTATCGTCAAGCGTTAATCCTTCAAGCTTGAAGCAACAAGCCAGTCGATTTTTGCCTGCAATAGTTTGTAGTTCTTTCGACTTCTCTTGACTTGTGATTATCACACAACTTTGCAAAGAAGATTCGCCAAGCCGCTTTAACAGTTTGCCATACTGTTCTAGTAGTGCTGGCTGGCTCAAAATCACTTCAATGCCATCAAGGATCAAGAGATAGCGGTGCGTGCGTAAGCTCTCTAGCAGGCATTGCATGGGATCGGTAGTGGTAGCAAAATGGCTCTCATTGGAATTAGGTAATTGTTGATTTAAATCGCTCAAAAATTCGGTGAGTGGAAGGGCAGTTTCCAACGATCGCCAAATTGTCCAATCAAACTGGAGATGGAGTTGTTCGATAAGCTGCACAGACAGCGCCGTTTTACCAATGCCTGTCAAACCCCACAACACAATGAGACGAAAGCGATCGCGTACAAGCCACTGCTCAAGCTGTTTCAGTTCCTTAGTGCGTCCGTAAAAGACTGGCACCTCTGGCGCACCATTACGCCCGCGATCGTACCCCAGCGTTCTGAGCAAACCGGGAATTTTTGTGTAATCAACGGCTTCACGTTTGCCTGTTTTTTCATACGCTAACTCTTTGATCCATGCGTATAGTCCGCCGCTCAGTCGCCGACGCACTGTGCCATCTTGCAGATTCAGTTGCTCAGAAATCTGTGCTGGAGAGTGCCCCAGCAGCAATGCCCTCAAATCCTGTTGCTCACCACGAGACAGAGGTTCCGTTTTTAGTCGTGACAGAGCGGCGTAGAGGCTCGCCAAATGCCAATATTTGTCAGCAGCAGCAAAGTGTTCTGGAGACTGTCGATGGCTCTGTTTCATGGCTACCCTGCTATGCCTGCTCCAAAGCGTTGCTTAATCGACTGAACCCTCGATTCAAGGAATCAGGGTAACAGCGTCAGACAACGATTTTTACTTGAGTGTAGTATGCCCACTTCTTGTGAGAAAAGCCGCTTACACATTGCTTACCCGAAGCACCTTGGTGCCCCACACCTTAGTGCAGATTTTTTGTTTAGAGCTTAAAAATCTCAGAATCGCTGCTGGCAAGGGGTTTCGCGCTGCCAAGGTAGTCCATTCGCCACGCGATCGCTACGGCAGACACCACGCTCGTAGTTAACACCCCCTGTGGTCATGCCCTTAGTGTGGTTTTAAGCCCAAAAGTAAATGAAGCCAAACCAACCAACCGCCAAAATGCTGTCAGCATCAAGCTCTGAGGCATTGGCGGGCAGAGGTTCGGCATCGATTCAAATCAGCGAGTCAGTCGTTTTTTTAGTGCCCCCATGAAACCACTCAAACCGCCATGAGGAAACATACTATGAACGCCAAATCATCTCTTCCACCGTCTTTACATCGACTCGAACAGGAAGCCATTGTAACCGCAACAATTAGTCCGCAAAAAGCAGGCAGAGTGAAGTTTAAAGGCTCCTGGTGGTCTGCCCGCTGTGAGCAAAACATCATGCTTCAACCAGGCGAGATCGTTTACGTCACTGGCATTTATAACCTTACGCTTTTGGTTGCTTTACAGCCTGCTTGATCAGTCCCTAGCAACGCTTAACAGCAGCAGACACTAAGGAATCGGGTTTCTGAGCGAAAAATTAGCGCTTTCAAGTTGATTCAAGGGCAAGAAACCCAGTTCCTGTTACTCCGCATAACCCAAAAACAAGCACTTACCAGCCAAAAGGCTTTCGCCGTAAAGCGTTGAGGCATGAGTGAGTGAAAGTTTGATGCGGATTTAAACCCAGCGAGTCAACCGTTTTCCTGGTCGTTCTATGAAACCACACAAACTATATCGTCTTGCACTACTCACCGTAGGCAGTGTTCTCGTTGCCCACACCATCCTTGCCTCACCAGCCAGAGCGGGAGGGGGCGACGCGCCTGACGCGGTGGCAACGGCGGAGTATGCCAACTGCTCAACGGAGTCAGCAGATTCCAACGGTAATCAGCCTAACCCAGAGGCGAACCGCAAATGTAAACAAAAGCCTCGCATCCTGGATTGGCGGGACTGGAGCCAACCCCAGGTACAGGGCAATAACCTGTGCCGTGAGCATCTCAATGGCAACACCGTTTGCCTGACCGCCCAATCAGCCGCCAAGCTTCGCTGGTAAGGCTTGCGTTTTCCAACTTTCTAAGTTTTCGAGTTCATTAATTGAGGATTTTTGACCATGACTACACAATCGAACTTTTCCACATACACCGCTGCTTCAATTGGACTGCTGACAGTTTTCATGGCGATTGGCACCTCTGCCCAGCCCGTGAAGGCTGAAACCTTCTCCGTCGATTCCGTTGCTGGTAGCATGGCACTAAATACCAACAATCAATTCCGCAAGATTGATGGGCAACCCCGGGTAGCAGTTTGGCAACGCAATGACAACGACCCTGATCAACAGTTCGATCGCCTGCCTGGAAAAGCTGGCAGCACCCTCTTAAAACAACGCTCTACAGGCAAGTGCCTGAATGCTCACTATTTAAGAAATGGGGCAGAGTTGAATGTTTGGAACTGCAATGCCAGTGACCCTGATCAAAACTTCACGATCACCGACTGGGGCGGTAACTACAACCAGATTAAACGAACAGGAACAAACCTTTGTGTGGATTCCCCGACTCGCGCCAATGGCGGCAAAGTTCACCTGTGGGAATGCAATTCCAGTTATTCTAACCAGCGTTGGAAAAGCTCTAACCAGGTTATTGGTAACATCGACTTGCCATTTAAGGTAGGACAAACCTGGTATGTTTGCCAAGGTTATAGTGGTCCGATCAGTCACACAGGATATCCGGCTTTAGATCTAACGGTTGCTCAAGACTTTGGTCGCAACAATAGTTGCTGGGCGGCTAATGGCAATGTGAGTAAATCCGCTAGTCAGGTAGTTCTAGCACCCGCTGATGGCACCATTAGCTATGTCAATACCGATCTGGTTTGCTTATCTATTGATGACAAGCGAAGTCTCTTGATTGGTCATATGAATCGCTCTGTCGCCCGTGGACAGAGAGTGTCACGCGGTACAGTTCTAGGTACAGTGTCTCGTGCCAATGGTGCAAATGGCGGCTACTCACATATTCATCTGGAAGCACGTAAGTCGAAGAACTGTCAGCGTGGCACCGCAGTACCATTCACAGCAAAAGACGGCTTTCAGTTCAGAGGAGTTGGTGATTTGCCGCTTGGTCAAACTTACTGGAAGCGTGCGTTAACCCGCCGCTAATGGTTTCTCAAGGCTTATCGCACTCGCACACCCATCTCTGAGTACGATCGCCTTTCTCCAAAAGTTTAGATCTCCAACTTTTTGCAAAAAGTTGGAGATCTAAACCCAGCCTATTTAGCTTTCTTTCCAAACATTAGCCCTGATTAGCCAAAACTCTTCAATTCCCATGTCTACTTCTCTCCAACAGCAACTCAAGTGCCGGACAGTCACCCTCGAAGCGGCGCTTCAAACTCTAAACAATGAAACCAGTTTGTCGCTGGAATTAGTCGATGAAGCTCTTTGTGTGCGTTTCTTACGTCAAATGCGTAATCGTCTGCCCTCGCTTCCCCTGATTCCACTCTTGCTCTGGCAAAACTGTTATTACCTGGGTAGTCCATCACCTGTTTCGTCGGAGGCTGTAGTGCAGCTCCACCAACGCTTGAGTACAGACATCTCAATCATTCCGATTGCTGCCGAGCTTTACCGCGAGTGGTTCCGGCAGCAAAACCTGATTAACAATCCGCTTGATGCCTCAGCCATCATCAATCCGTTAACAGGCGAAACTGAGACAGAAAACGTTTCAGAAGCAACTGAATTCAGCTTGGCTCGCACGGACAATCAGATTGAACGCATCAAAACCATCATTACCTCTGCCCTACGGAATCGCGCTAGTGATATTCACCTAGAACCGACTGAAGCAGGGTTGCAAGTCCGCTATCGCATTGATGGCATTCTCCGGCAAATCACTACGCTTCCGCCTGACTATAGCCGTAAGGTGATTGTGGCGCTTAAAGTGATGTGCGAGATGGATATTGCAGAGAGCCGTCGCCCTCAAGATGGGCGAATTAGCGAGAAGTACACCAATACCCAACAGCAAGAACAGGGCTTGGATTTGCGAGTCAGCACACTGCCTTGTGTCAGTGGTGCAAAGGGAGACGTTGGAGAAAAAGCAGTCCTTCGACTCTTACGACAGCAAAACTCCTTCCAGACGATCGGTGATTTGGGCTTCTCTGACAGCACCCGCGCCATTTACAAAAGCTGGTTAGAGCAACCGCAAGGTATGGTCATTCTTACAGGTCCAACTGGATCAGGGAAGACGAGTACGCTGTACACGAGTTTGCGGGCGATCGCTCAAGAATCAGTGAATATCATTACCATTGAGGACCCAGTGGAATATATCCTTCCTGGAATTACTCAAAGCCAAGTAAATGAAGCGGCTGGCATGACTTTTGCAGCGGGTTTACGAGCAATTCTACGACAAGACCCAGACATCGTGATGATTGGTGAAATTCGCGATCATGAAACAGCAGAAACGGCTGTCCGCACCGCCTTAACTGGACATTTAGTGTTAACGACCTTACACACCAATGATGCTGTTGGAGCGATTCCCCGCCTGAAGGATATTGGTCCTGACCCTGGATTGATTAGTGATGCTCTGCTCGGTGTTGTAGCTCAGCGGCTAGTGCGTCGAGTTTGCCCTCACTGTGCAGAGTGCTACACCCCAACTGAAAAAGAGAGCGGTTTTTTAGCACTGACATTAGCGGAGACTAAACACCAAAACTGGCAAAAAGGGCGTGGCTGCCGTCACTGCTTTGGCTCGGGTTACCTGGGTCGGGAAGCAATTGTGGAGGTACTCAATGTAGACGAGACCATCAGACAAATTATTTATGAAGGCTCGGCGATCGAACTGCAACAATACTTGCATGAGAGCGATTTTGTTTCCTTCCGCGTCGCCGCGATCGAAAAAATCACTCAAGGTATTACAACTGTTGATGAGGTAAAACGGGTCTTGCCTCTCAGCGCACTTTGTCATAAAACCAGCCGCAGTTCACTGGGGAAAGAGCGTTTCAGACTAGCCTCTGTTTCTTGAACTGTAACACGCTGCCATTGCCATCAATCACGAATCCCCCAATTTTGCTGTGGCGACACAGTTATTTCGAGCCATAGATCAATGCCTGATTTTGTGCTTTAAAGCCGAGCTAGGGGGCTATTGTGATCGAAAACTCAGTGTTGCGATCGCCATTTCCTTATCCTTCTCCGTCACATCGATATACCGCTGCAATGCCGACAGGCTCCTGTGTCCAGAGATCGACTGAATGTGCTTAATCGGCACTCGCTCATTGTGCATCCAGGTAATTGCTGTGCGCCGGAAGCTGTGAGTGCTGGCTCCCTCAATCCCCAATCGCTTAAAGGCTGCCCGTAAAATGGCATCGGCAGACTCCGGGCAGATGCGCCCTCGCCCCCAGCGTCCTGGAAACAAGTAGGGACAAGCGCTCCAATACTCTTCCAACAATTGCCTCAACTCTGGCGACACTGGGACTGATCGCGTCTCTTGCTTCCCCTTTATTGTGGCTCGTCGAAAGGTAATGCGATCTCGTACCCTTCCATCTGCCCCGTACACATCAGCCGTGTGCAGTGAACACGCCTCATTGATCCGGGCAGTCGTATATAGGCAAATTCCGAACAACGCCCGATCGCGCTCCGTCGGCAACCCTTCTATATAGGAGAGCAACGAAAGGGAGGCGATCGCCCCAAACTCTTTCCCTTCCACCAGCCAAATCAACAGCCGAAATACCTTCAGATCCGCAACTAATCCCAGCTTCCCGTCAAACAACCAGGCAATCTCCTGCGGTGAGAGGATCTTGGCTTGGCCGTGGCGATTGACTTTCACGGCTAAACCAGTACAGGTGTTCAGCCAATTCTACATTAGGAAAGCTATATAAGTTAATGTATCAACCTCAAAGTCCTATTCCTTCGTTCGCACTTCTTAAAGCCTCTTAGTCAATTAAGCAAAACTTATCTACCGTAATTAGCTGTTCTGGATCAAATCTGCTCATGAAGCAAGTCTGTTCCATCAGTGAGCCGTTTTTCGATCGCCTTACGGGTGCGTTCTAATTCGGCTGCTAATAATTTCTCTTCTGGTAGGGCTGTCTGGTACTCGGCTGCCAGAATGTTTGATAGACCTTCGAGGGCGTAATGAGCAACTGCTTCATTCTTCTTGTTGCACAGAATCAAGCCAACAGGCGGGTTCTCGTCTGGGTAAGTCCAGTTCTCACGAGCGTAGTTGAGGTACATATGCATTTGGCCTGCATCGGCATAAGTGAACTCACCCAGCTTAAGGTCGATGATCACCAGGCAGCGTAGACGACGATGGAAGAAGAGTAAGTCTACCCTGAACCATTGATCACCAATCCGCAAACGGCGCTGACGACCCACAAACGTAAAATCGCCGCCTAGTTCCAGCAGGAAGCTCTCAATGTGGCGGATGAGTGCTTCCTCTAGATCGTTTTCAGAATATTCATCTTTGAGGTCAAGGAACTCTAAAACGAACGGGTCTTTCAGTTCCTCTTCAGGGGTGACTGCATCTTCAGGGCGTAAAGCAGCGCCCTTCTTTAGCATGGCTGCTTTGTTGCGGGAGAGTAAGGCACGTTCGTAGTATTGTGTGCTGATCTGTCGGCTAAGTTGGCGTACGGACCACCCGCCACGTAAGGCTTCTGTTTCATAAAAGGTACGTGCTTCCGGTGCTTTGACAGTGAGTAGCTTCACGTAATGGGACCAGGGAAGTGGGAATTTTCCGGACAGTGTCTGGAAAATCTCAGGCGCGAGTGTTTCAGGCGAAAAGGATTGTCCCTGGTGGGGATAGGCGAGGTAGAAGGCACGCATCTGGAATAAGTTGCTCTTCTGAAAGCCACGCCCGAAGCGCTCGCTCAAGTCTTTAGCTAACCGCTCCATCATTTGTTTGCCATACTCAGCACGGCTTTCCCCTCTCTGCTCTAGTTCAATAATGCGCCGTCCAATTTCCCAATAGGTTGCAGTCATGATGGCGTTAACCGATCGCGCTGCTGCACGACGGGCAGCCTCCATGAGTTCCACAACAGCACCCAGTACGGTTGTATAGGAATCGACTGCGCCGATAAGGTCAAGCTGCTCGACGGTTGGCGCGTCTGGAAGGGTTTGTTCTTCGGGCTGTTTGGGCACAGTTGGCTCCATGTGTCGGTGCGGTAGGCTTAGCCTTCAAGCATGGTAATCAAACGGCGTAATTTGCCAGCCCGTTTGCGATCGGCATAGCGGCGTTTGGCTTCTAGCAGAATCTCTTCCATTGCCTTTGGGTTCGCGGTGGTATGTACCCAAGCAGCTTCGAGAAACACCTCAATGGTGATGCGATTGTCTTTGCAGTAGCGCGTCAAGCTTTGATCAAGCTCTTTTTCAAGCACGATTGCTGAGTGGCGGTTTGTTTCTGGAATCTTCGCCAGTTCTGCCTTCAAATCCTCCAAGGCATCGTTAGTCATGGGAGTAGCGGCAGACACCTGCGTTTCTGGCGGAGTCTCGACCACTTCAAGGTTTTGAGGTGCTTCCGGCTGCTGCACTCTGCTGATGAGCGTATCGTCTCTAGTAGGGACGGCTGGACGCTGACGGTTTTGGCGGATTCGGTCTAGAACACTATCAGACATGGCAGTTAGAAAAATTAAGGACAATTAGTTAAAGCAAAAACAAGAAGTTTATTAAAGGCAAAAAAGTTAAAAGGCTAATTTTAGCTTTTTATATTTTAGTATCTTATCACTTTAACTTAAGCAAAGATCTGAGATGCGCTGCTGTTGAGATTTTTGATAAAAAGCTAAAAGGACAAAATTAGCTTTTTGCTTTTTTGTCAGTTTGCTAATTTTCTCGATTAGCACCTCGAAGGGATATTCCAATTCGGTGTAGCCCATGTCACTAAGAGTAGAACGTCGGTTAATGGCTTGTTTGTACCGTTCGGATTCTCGAATGGAGGGCAGGATAAGCTCCTCCCCAACCTCTTCACACATGCCAGTGACAGCTGCACGGCTCTCTTGGGTTTGGGAATTGCCAATCCAACGATCGCGGAAGGGTAGGACTCCCAGCACTTGAGCTTCTGTTGCACCGACATCCTGAAGGTTTCGTAGCAAATCCAGTGTTCTTACCAAAGAGCCATAGCCCTTCACCGAGGCTTCAGCGGGAATGATCAGGGCATCCGCAGCACCGAGGACAGTAAGGCAGATTTGCGATCGCTGGGGTGGTGCGTCAATGATGCAAACTTTGAACGCCTCAGTGACAGGCTCAAGGCGGCGCTTCAGCAGCGTTGCACCGACACCACTATTAGAAAGGTAGTCTTGAACGGTATCAAGTTGGTCGTCGGCAGGAATGAGAAAGAGATTATCGTTTCCTGCGCTGGGGTAGATGCTGTCTTCTGCTGAAACGGATTTTTTCAGGAACTCTAGCAATGTGGGCTGATTCGCTTGGAGTTCTAGATCCATGTAGGTGGTCAGGTTGTGCTGTGGGTCAGCGTCAATCAGCAGCGTTGGGTAGCCTTGGCGCGAGAGCAGACGACCGAGCATTAGAGAGGCGGTGGTCTTGCCCTGCCCGCCGCTAAGGGAGGCGATCGCGATGGTTAACATAGCTAATTCTTCTTTAATCCACTTAGACTTTACCAAAAATCCAATTGAATTAAAAAACCTTTTGTTAAAAAGCTAAATTTAGCTTTTTTGCTTTAATCTATTAGGATTCAATCTGAAGTACTGACGTATTAGTTTCAGAAGGAATTACGGCTACAATCAGATGTTCTGGTATGGCTGCATGAGTCTGTTGTGAGACGAGATGTCATTTTCTACCAAATTTTCCAGCGGTTTCCGGCGCTGATCTTTGAGCTAGTGGATCACCCACCCGTAGAGGCACAACGTTATCGCTTTGAGTCGGTGGAAGTGAAGGAGCCGTCTTTTCGGATTGATGGGGTCTTTTTGCCACCCGATGACGCAAATGCCAAGACAGTGTTTTTTGCTGAGGTGCAGTTCCAAAAGGATGATGACCTCTACCATCGCTTTATCGCTGAGTCGATGCTGTATTTGTATCGCAACCGTGCTTTGTATAGCGATTGGTATGGGGTGATCATTTTCCCATCCCGTAGTTTGGAACCAGAGAACGCCACAATGTACCGAGCTTTTTTGAATAGCGATCAGGTGCAGCGCATTTATCTGGATGAGTTGGGTGATCCAAGTCAACAGCCTGTAGGGATCGGCTTGATGCAGTTGACGATCGCTCCAGAGGAAACTGCCGCAGCCCAAGCACGAGGCTTGATTGAGCGGACGCAACGGGAAGTGAGCAGTACGGTTGCAAGAGGCACGATAATAGAAGTTATCACGACGATCGCGGTCTACAAGTTTACCAATTTGAGTCGGGAAGAGGTGGAAGCCATGCTGGGTTTACAGTTGGAAGATTCAAGAATCTTGCGAGAAGCCAAAGAAGAAGGTGGACACGAAAAAGCCTTATCGATCGTGCTGCGCTTGTTAGTGCGGCGTATAGGGACGTTGGATGAGGATGTAAGAGGAAAGATTCAGCAACTCTCTAACTCGCAATTAGAGGATCTGAGCGAGGCGCTCTTGGATTTTGTGGCGCTTGCAGAGTTGCTAGCATGGTTAGAAGCTCATCTATCAAAGGATCACGAGAATCCTTGACAGACACTTAATGGGACAAAGTGTCCCCAAATAACCTAATTAACAAGTAAACATTAGCTAAATTTAGCTTTTTAGTTTTTTATCTTTTAATAAATTAAGCTTTTAGCTGATTGCCTCCAAGCCTCGATGCTTGATCCGTTAACGTTAACGATCGACAGTAGGTTGAACGCTTGAGTCAGTGCCAATTTTCAGTTGTGGCAACAAATCACTGCTCTTTACCCCCTGGCTGCCCCAACTGATTTCAGTGGCGTTGATTTCAGTGAGACTGACCTACAAGGCAGCCAAAATGGGCTTTTCGGAGCGACTCATGGTCAAATTAACGGGCGCAATTCTCATGGACGTGATTATGCCCAATGGCGGTGTGCACTCTTAGCCATTTCCCAACACTAAAGTTCGATCTTGCGTGGTGCTGCCGAAGAGCACAGCTTGATTAAAACTGAATTCATTCAATCTAAACTTTTAATGCCTCTATGCCTATGTAATTCCACTTAAAATTGGTATTAGAGAACTCTGCTTGAGCGCGGCTGTTGCGGATTAGACATAGAGCAGCATTGCCCCTTTGAGGTTGGATAGAAGTCCTACTAGCTGTAAGGGTTCTCAGCCCTCAAGTAAACCTTGAGCCTTGAGCCGTGACAAAGCATCCTCGGCGGCACACTTCTCCGCCCCCTTTTTACCGCAACCCTTGCCTTCGCCACAGACTTTGCCGTTGACCAAAACACGCGCCAGATACTCTGGTGCATGATCGGGACCACCTGTGCGCTCTGTCACGTACTTTGGTAAGACAGACCCAATGGTTGCCTGTACCCATGCTTGAAAGCGGTTCTTGGCATCAATGTGAGAACGGGTTTCTGGAACCGTTGGCGAAGCAGCATTGAAAAAACTTTCAATCAGCGGACGGATCGCTTCTATGTCGCGATCGTTGTCCAGGTAATAAGCACCAACGACCGCTTCAAAAGTGCTGCTCTGTAAATTGGGATTATTAAACCCACCTTCTTGAATCGCACCCCTTCCCAAACGCATCCGAAAATCTAACCCTACTTCCAGCGCAAACTTAGCCAGCTGCTTCTCATCCACCAGTGATGACCGCCGCCGTGTCATTTCATCTTCCCCCATGTCTGGGTAACGGTGGTACAGATAGTCCCCACTGATAAAAGTCAGTAGAGCATCCCCTAAAAACTCTAACCGCTCATTATGCGCTTCACCGGGATTTTCGTTGATAAACGAACGGTGCGTTAACGCCTGTCGTAGCAACTTTTCGTTGCGAAAGGTCAACAATTTGTGCATTTATCATGCTCCTTCTCTATGGCAATTGGCTCCCATGCACTGCTACTACCCCTCTGCTCTGAGAGGGGTAGCTAGTGACTAAACTTGTTAGCAAAGCTGCTGCCATAAGTGGAACTCATCCGCCGCTTGCCTGAGTTTGCGACTCGTTTTCTTGAGGCACTGCGCGATCACAATCACCTCTTTGCCCTTTGCCTGAAGGTCACGTACCAGTCCCTTAAAATCGCCATCGCCAGAGAGCAGAATGACAGTCTTAATGTCCGGGCGCGGGAGAATCTGCTGCCTACAATGGGCAATCAGTTTGTGATCGGCGTTATTTTTCTTGCGTTTGGAGGAGGGAGTATTAATACACTCGAATTCCAAGTCATCAAACACTTCCTCCCACTGAGCCTCTTCGCGTCGCCAGTGTGCATAGGTACGCTTAAACGCGATTGTGCCACGCAGACAGGCAAACGCCATGAGGCAGTGAAGCTGCGCTTGCGTGCCCCTAACGTTTTGCCAATCACACAAAATTGCCACAGACGACATGACCAAACCGTCGGGTCGGTTCAACATAAATATGCCTCTAATTTGTTTGTGAGGCAGCCCTAGTGCTCAAGCTTGATCTAACAGGCTGAATACGCTGCGATAATGCTAAAGGTATCCAGCTTTAGATGATTGAAGTCTTATAAGCAGCATCTCCATACCGTGTCGTGACATATAGCTACTAACTTGAACTAGCAATAAACTCATACAGATTGCCGAACAGTAGGTATGAAAAAAGCATGGCATCAGTAACGAAACGTCACTTACGCCAAAGTTTTGCATCGCTATTGCCCGAAACTTTTGCCAGCTTACTGCTAGACCAAGTTAGTAGCCCTATGTCATGTCAAGGTACAGAGATGCTGCTTATAAGACAAAAACCCAGACGTTCGTCTGCTTTGATTGATAAAGCTGCATTGCGTTTAAGATGGCACTGCACTCCAAGCTTTGTCAAGAAGGGATGTTAAGAAAGCATCTTAAGGCAACTGCCTCAACATATTAGAAGCTTTGACTTTATATGCTTTGCTGTTGCGCTTAAAAGCCAGCGATCGCCGCATTAGCTAGCTAGTGACAACCTACTACTACCCATTTGATCAGCACCCCTTCAAAGGGCAACCCATGCACAGCGCTGAAAAAGCGCCAGCATTCGTCCCAATCGGCAAAGCCGTCTGCAAGGGCAAGCCGAGTTAGTGCCTCTCTGGTCAGCCAATGATCGTTGAGCTTGATGCCCAAGTCGTCGTGCATCAGTAACGGCTCCACGCTGATACAGAGGGGATCGGGGATGATTAGCTTCCGGCAAGCTTTGGTTCGCATCCCGGTATAGAGCTGCATGGCTTCACCAAGCTTGGTATGTCGCTTGCGCGGCGACCGGATCGTTTGCTGTTTCGCGCCCGTCTCAATCAAAGGCACAAACTGCTGTTTGAAGTTGTAAGCCACCATCTAAAGCACTTCCTTGAGCGGCAAGGGCACACGCTTTGGGTCTTCTACTGGCGCAGACTGAAGCAGCGGCAGCGGGATTTCACGCACTTGGAGATCCTCTGGCAATCCGGTGATGTTGCCACCTTTAGGATCTTGCGGCGATCGCTGCACGGAGTGTAAGTGACTGGAGTCGATCGCGTGAGCACCCGCTTGCTTGAAAAAGAACGCCACACCAGCAGCTTGACACTGACTGCGGAGAGATCGCGCCCATTGCAAATCGAAGGTGCGCGCCTCCTTGCCTGATTCACCACCGCAGATAATCCAAGCAATTTTGTTGGGTCCGTGAGCCTGAACAGACGCATTGCTGTGCAAGTGCCGGGGCTGCATCGGCGTATTGGCGTCCAACCAGGGTTCAAGGCTTAAGGCTTCCAGCAGCGGCTCACAGCTCAGAAAGCGTAGAGTCGTGGGGATTTTAAGCAGCATCGGAATGCGATCGTTTGCCTGCTGCCCCTCTACCGTAGTACCGAGCCATACATTCACTGGAGCCTTGCCCTCTAACCAGGTACTCGCAATGGTGGCACTGTCGTGAGTCAAGCGGCTGACAGCCTGCAAGCGATCGCTCCAGTGCTCAAGACGCTTGGTCAGTAGCAGCCAATCGAGGTGTGGCGTTGTCTCAATGAGCTTGAGCAGGTCTGCCAACCAGGCGATGGGTACTTCGTCGTCGAGCCAGTCTGCTAACGACGCACAAAACACACGATCGCGCTGACCGTTTGCTTGGGCTTGCCGCTGCCATCGTGCTGGCTGTTTCCAATAGTCTGCTGTCGTTCGACTACGGGGCTGACCCACACCCCACTGTACGCGATGATACCGACGCTCCATCATGTCTCTGGCGTAACAGTGAGCGCAGCCCGGTGAAACCTCAGTGCAGCCAATCCAGGGGTTGAAGGTATGGGTAGTCCACTCAATTTTGCTGTTGGTTGCCATGCCTGTCCTGCCAGCTTGAGGCAGATCGATGTGAATGCTTCCTCCGGTATAACAACACTTTGAAAAAAGAGAGCGTTGCTGAATGACTGGATGATTTCGTCTCATTTTGAACGCGGTTCCAAACCTTAAAGCCATTGATTCAGCAATGCCAAAATATCAATCAGAAGTTACACCACCTTGAGGATAGGGAAGTCTAGATTTAGTACTTTATCCGGTCGGTATTCCTTTTATAGGCTACTGCATTAATCTCAATTGTCGGCGACCACAGAATCCCGATGATATCAGCTATTGTCAGAGTTGCTCTGCCAATTTTCATCTGCAAAACCGCTACACCCCTAGCAAACTTCTTGGCATCAGTGCCATGAGCCGTACTTTTCTGGCGTGGGATGACCAGAAAAACACTCATTGTGTGATCAAGCAATTTACACCACAAGCATGGAAAACCAGCAATCTAAAAGAGATTAGTGCCCGTTTCCAACAAGAGGTTGAACGTCTAGAACAGTTGGGAAAGCATCCTCAGATTCCATCTTTGATAGATTCTTTCTCGCAGGGGGGGTGCCCATACTTAGTGCAAGAATTTATCGAAGGTTTGACGCTAGAGGGAGAACTGAGCCAAGGAGAAAAGTTTACAGAGGCAAAAGTCTGGCAACTGCTGACTGATTTTTTACCTGTTCTGGATTATGTTCACAACCAGGATGTACTCCATCGAGACATCAAACCTGAAAATCTCATCCGAAGGAAATCGGATGACAAGATCGTTTTGGTGGATTTTGGTGCCGCTAAAATCATCACTCCATCCCGACGACGGGGCACGGTCATCGGTAGTCCGGGCTATGCTGCGCCAGAACAAACTTTTGGCAATGCTACCAAAGCCAGCGATATCTACAGTCTGGGTTTGACCTGCCTACATTTGATGACAGGGATGGAACCTCTCGATCTGTTTAGTCAGGATGGTCATTTGGTATGGCGAGATTTTCTGGTTGACAATCCAGTGAGCAACACTCTTGGGGAAGTACTAGAAAAAATGACACAGCCATTCCTACAGCTTCGCTATTCATCCACTTCAGATCTTTTGGGGATTTTAAAAGAACAGAGACAAACCTCGTCTAAGTCAGGAGTTCGTCATACCTTAGATTCACTCACCGTTAAACAGAAGAATTTTTTATACAAGCAAGTATTCCCTGATGCCATTCCGTTCTTGCCTGGAAAACCGCCTGCTCCCAGTCAAATAGTTGAAGAAGTTTATCAATTTCTAGAAGCTGCTGTCAGTGATAAAAGAAAAAGTGTTCCAGTAATTGAAAAAATAATTTTAGAACACTGGCTCGGTGAAATCGGATCAATCTTAGAAACTGTTTGTAAATGTATGTGAAGTAGAAGACAACTACGGTCACAAAGGCGCGATACCAGAAGAGTGACATCTACATGGCTTGAGGATATGAGTCAGCCTTACTACGACAGTGACCTGACCGATGAG